>NC_017669.1 GCF_000284515.1 Halobacillus halophilus DSM 2266
AGAAACACGTCGAGAGGTTCGGCGTTTTTCCGGAGCCTTATCGAGGAGATCGAAAAGGAGAGGCGAGCTCCATTCGTAGTATGTTAAAACACGAAGGGACCGAGGTTACAAAAACGTTCATAGACGAATGTATTAAATACTATCGACCGTCTCCAGAGTATCCGACGGTTAATTTTAAATTCATGTTCTTATTTATGCGGCGTCCATTCGGACTAAAGAACGCACGAAAGAAAGTCGAAAAGCAGCAACGAGAGGCGTCGTAATTACGGCGTCTTTTTTATTGAAAAGTCCTTGACGGTCTCGTTATGTTACTGTATATTAGTATTATAAACGTAACGCAATAGCGTAACGGAAAGGAGGACACGAACACATGAATGAAGCCCAACCGATAAAGTCGAAGAATGATATAAACAAGCTCAAAAAAGCAGCTGCCAACGATCGGGACCGACTACTCATTACGTTTGGAGTTAATACAGGTCTACGAATCTCGGATATTATCGACTTAAAAGTCGGTGATCTATTCGACGGACGCAGCAACCAACCGAAAAAAGCCGTTAAAATCAAAGAAAAGAAGTCGAGAAAAACGAAAACATTCACCCTCAATCAAACTATTGCGAAAGATCTTAAAAAAACCGTTAAAGACCCGACAGATCGAGAGGCTTTCGTATTCCAGAGCCGACGGGGTAACAACGGGATTTCACGCATACAAGCACATCGGATATTAGCCGCAGCAGCAGAACGGGCCGGGTTAGATTATCCGGTTTCGTCTCATAGCTTGCGTAAAACCTTTGGATACCACGCTTATAATAACGGCGTTGATTTAACGTTACTTATGAAAATATTCAATCACTCGTCGCAGGAGATCACGTTAAGATACATCGGAATACAACGAGAGGACATAGACGCCGTTTATGACGGTTTGGCATTATAACGGGCTGCCCTTTGGGTGGCTCTTTTTTTTATGCGAAAAATTACGCATTAACGTAACAAAACGACAAAAACGAAGGGCACAGGCGAAACACAAGACGTTTAAATAAAAAACGAGACTCATAGGTCCCGGACATATTACGAAAGCTCTCGTAGGCTATCATGTGCTTCTCACGGATTCTTATGTTCTCGTGTGGTATGACATTAGTTATTTTTAAAAAAGTTTACGTTTCATTTACCGAAAAAGGGAGCTCTCGAGCTTACATAGGTACGGAGAGTAAATAAAGTTTAGAAACAATACAAATAAAAGGACCTTAGAAGTCTATTGAGTTAGAAGGGGAGGAAACATTCACAACTAAATTAAAATTGGAGCCGGGTTTATGGTTCCCGGTTCTTGTTATTAACTCGGAGAGTTTACAACGCCCGTAAAACTCTCATGCAGTCAATAACATCGTTCTTCCTATCTGCTCAACCATAGCATATTTAAAGACACGCTCTCTCCTAGACTTATTGGAGAGGGAGGACTCTCCCCTCCTTCTCCTCCTCGTATTAATTAAATAACTACATTGGGGCTTTTAAGCCCTTCGGAAGGGTTTCTTGACTAATATCTATGAATCACTCCAACTCTATGATACGGAGCTCTTAACGGGGCTCCGAAATTGCGAAACACCAACTAAACCAAACGAAAGGAGTAATAACATAAATGAATTACAACGTAAGACTAACGTCGGAACAATTAAAGCAACTACGCATTATAAAGGGAATCAGCGTTAGGAAATTCGGAAGGTCGGTCGACCTATCTGCGGCTTATATCTCGTTAATGGAGAATGGAAAACGTACTATTCCCCCGAAGGTCGAGAACGTTATACGAAAAGAGTACGGCTTAACAGATCGGGAGCTTATGAAACTCGCATATCTAACGGATGCGATCGAAAAGGTCGGAGAGGCTAACGAGGCTTAACGGCCTTTTATTTTAGTTAAGACGAGCAAAAAGATCACGTACAGAAGGGACGAAAAAGAAAATGGCGATAAATCAGAAACAACTAAGAATCGTTAGGACGGCGGTTTTAGATAAATCAATACTAGAGCTCTCGAAGGACCTCGGAGTCGATCGTATGAAGGCGACTCGACAGGAGAGAGGCGAAACTTTTCCCGACCGGGATTACTTGAGTAAATTCTCAACCGTCTACGGGATTGGATTCGATGCGATCGAGAAGGTGGGAGAGTTAGAAAAGGTTATCGAGAACGTCCAGAAAGCACGTTATAAATAACACCAACGAGGAGGAGAAACCATGAGAAATAGTAACGATCATCTACGAATAGTCTCGGGCAGCATGGCCGTTAAGGAGGTCGAAGACGGTAGGTATTATGCGGTAGGAATCGAGCTCGTAGAGGATGGCGAGCCGTTCCGGACTTATTCGCTTTCCTATAATGCGGAGGAGTACGAAATATACTCTCGAAGAAAAGTAGCAGGTCGAGCGATCTTTCGAGTCGCTTTCGATCTACCGAAAGACGTAGACGTTTTAGACCTCGAAACACTTAACAGGCTCGGCAAAAAGAAAACATACGACCACGGCAAGGCAAGGCTACCGAAAAGAAAGCTCGATATTCATATCGAACAGTTAGAAGACGCAACTCACGGAATACGAAGGGCTTTCGATCTAGCCGAAGATGCCAAACGTAAAAAGGAGTCTAAAATATGCGACCTCTCATAACACAAAACGTCGAGGAGCTCGAGGAGGTTCGGTTCCTTGTTACGATCTTATACGGTCCAGACGGCCATAAAACCGACGAGGTTGCGGTCCTTTATTACGGAGACGCAGCCGGAGCCATTTCATCAGCTACCGAAATCGCAAAAGGTCACGGAATCGTGGAGGCTCTGGACTATTGGACGAGCACACGAGAACTCATGGCCGCAGCATTAACCGTTCCCGGCGTAGCTCCAACAATGAAACGATCAGAGGAGACACGGGAAACACATAAGGCCATACACGGACACCGGGAGTTATTCCTCGAGTTATACGGCATTAAGCCGAAGGAAAAACCGCAGCAACAAGACGGAGAAAACACCGAGACTCTTTCGACCTGGCGGAGGTTGATCGTCGGAGCTCTCGAGTCTATAAACCTAAAAACTAACTACGTAATTCACAAACTAACTAAACAAAAACGAAAGGGAGAGATCACACATGGCGAAGAATAAACGAATGGTATTTAACAAAGCGAGAGAGATCGAGAAAGAAAGAGACGGGGCAGCAACGAAAAGAGATAACCTAGAGAAACGGGCGAAAGATGCGAAGGCTCAACTCGAATTATCTAAAAAGAAATACGAGGACGAGCTCAAGAAAGGCGTTCAAGCCGGAGAGGATAACACGGAAAAGCTCAACGAATTAGCCGACGAGATCGACCAGAAGGAAAAACTCGCAGCACGTCGAGCAAACGAGGCGGCCATAGGTCGACAACACTTCCAGACCACCACCGATAAAGACGAGATCAAAAAGTCTTTTCGTGAATGGAAACGAGAATACGAGAATAAGGAAATCAAGCCGGAACTCGAGAAAATCCGAAAGATTAAGGCGGAGCTCTCCGACGCATACGAAAGCTATAAGGATGCGACCAACCATTACGAGAGGGAAAAAGAGACCGCACAGTCATTAATGGACCCAAACGGCGGCGTAGTATTCAACCCGTTAGGCAGCGTAGGGCCAATGACTAGACAAGAAAAAGACTATTATCTTATTACGGTCAACACTTTAACGGACCTAGAAAAAGGCCGAAAACCGAACGGCGTCGAAGGAGGAGCTAAATAATGGCGATTAATAACAACGAGGTACAAAAAGAACTAAGAGAGAAGGACCCGGAGACGTTTACGAGAGAGGATATGGATAAGGCGTTAAAACTCGCAAAAAGTACGCAGCGAATAGACGAAAAGGTCCTCTATACAAGCGTAAAACACCACGTAAAACAGAACGAGCAGCAGCAACAAGGAGAGGAGTCTTAAAAATGCGATTAAATCAAGCGAGGCGTAGGTCGAAACTCACGGAGAACGACGTTAAGGAAATCCGAAAACGTTACGCAAAAGGCGGAATCACACAAAAGGAGCTCGGGGAGATTTACGGGGTTTCGACTTTCCCGATCTCCACGGTAGTCAATCGAAAGGGATGGAAACACGTCGGAGAGGACGACAACGACGAACAACAAACTTCAACGGAAACACCGCCGACAACGATCGGAGGCATTAAGGACTTTCTCGCTAACAATGCGAAAGTTAAAAGCGTAACGGTCGAGATCGACGGGGTAGAAACGAAACTCACGGAGAGCTCATTTTAAGATATAGGAGATAGATCGAGGGGGAGTCGCATTAATTGCGGCTGCCTCTCTTTTTTTTATGGACGACGATCGACGGACAACAACGGAAATAATGCAAACAAAAACGACGCCCTCTCGATTAACTCGGAGTAGCGTCGTTCGTATGATTATTTGATGTATCTGGATTTTCGTGTGGTTCCGTTGGATCGTATTCGATCAAGTCACAGACGTCAATATCAAAGTATCTCGCTATTAAGTCCAAGTGATACAGATAAACGAAATTGCGGTTATTATTTACTAGGTTATTAATCGCAGCAGGACGAAGCCCTAATTCCCTTGCTAAACCTCTTTGGGAGACGCCTCTCTCCTCTAAAGTATCTTTTAATGTAATTCTAATTGCCATAACCATACCTCCTAGCCAACTAAATAAACAATACCACAGAATTTTCAAAAGTACGATACGTAATCACGTAATAACATACGATTGAAAAAGTATGAAATAAATTTGTGAAAAAGTGCTCCTTCGTTACGCTAATACGTGCTATTTTTTTGATATATTAAAGTAATTGCGAGGATTACGCTTGCGAGTGACATAATCGTCGAGGCTATTGAGAGAGAGCTCTAAGGTCTAGCGATTAAAACCATCGGGTACAGATCCGGACTTTGACACGGTTGTCTATTGCGTGAGTTATGACGGAGACAGTTTCGAGGTGAATGAAAGAGCCCTCAAGGATACTCACGAGCAGATGGAAAAGTTGTATATATAGATAGGCGAGTGTTTTCTTGACGTGAATTAAAACGGGGTTATTCGATAAATAGATAGAATACAAGAAAACGACGATGATCTCTGCTAATTACAAACTACCACAGAGATCGAAAAGCATAAAAATACTATTGGAAATAAATCGTAAAATAGGTAAAAAAAGTATTGACTTATTGTTACGCATCGGTGTAACATTGTAAATGTTGAAGGGCAGACAAGCCTTAAAAAATCAAGCCATCAAGGGTTTAGGTTGATACATGGACAAGAAAAATCAATCAAAACAAATTAAGAAAAAAGGGGAATCATACACTATGGCAAAAGAAAAGAAGAAGAAGGTTAAGAAACCATTCTACAAGAAAATTTGGGTTTGGGTTTTAGCGATAATCGTAATCGGAGCAGTTGCGACAAGTGGCGGCGACGAAACCGCAAGCGATAACAGTGGAAACGACGCAGAAGCCACAGAAGCAAACGCCGACGCATCTTCATCCTCTAACGAAAGCAGTTCCAACGAAGGTAGCTCGTCCGAAGAATCCAACGAAGAAAATGCGGAAGAATCTGACGAAGTGAAAACGGCGAAGATCGGAGAGCCATCCGAGGTAGATAACGTTACTTTCACGGTTACTGACGTAGAGGAAACTAGCGAGATCGACTCCGGGAACGATTTTATAGATAATGCGAAAACCTCCGGGAAATTCGTACTCGTGGACGTTACGGTCAAGAACGGAAAGAGCGAGGCTTTAACGATTGACTCAAGTTACTTCAAACTTAACGCCGGAGGCTCTGAGTACGAGCCGACAACCTCTGGAGAGGTTACGATGGCCCTAAGTTCCGAGGACGACTTTTTCTTAACGCAAGTAAACCCAGACCTCGAGAAAACCGGAACTATTGCGTTTGAAGTAGGAGGGGACGTAGAAGTCTCCGAGGCAACGTTAAAAGCGTCCCCTGGCTTTTGGGGAACGAAAGCAACTGAGATTCAATTAAGCGAGTAAGTTATGACGATGATATGAGAGAGTACACGAAACACACGAGAGGGCGGCCATTCGGTCGCCTTTTTTTAATATATCTAAAACTGATCCATAAAAGGTTTCGATGTATAACTCTAGGGTTTAACAAGGATTATTTCACCTGCGTTTATACCTTCTCTCGAAAATAATTCGGGCGTAGACTCTTCTGGTATGCCTTCAATCATCAACGCAACTTTTGCTTGATCGAACGCTTTTTGCACAGAAGCTGAGAATCCCAAAGCAGAATAAAAATTAGCAGCAAATACTCTGGCTGCCTCATCTCCAATGCTAGTATTCATACCGATTGCGAAATCAACATAGTTTGTCAATTGAGCAGCTTGATTACTAGAATAGCAAGTGTTAAAAAGCACTAGCCTTATATTTTCAGATGTGGCATTTATTAATTGGACGATCGCATTTTTAGTAACTGGTTTTGCGTTTCCTTTATCATCCATAAAAATTATTTCATCTTCCATAGAACCATGACCACTAAAATGAACAATATGGGGATTTTCTTCATTTAATGATTGAAGAAGATCGTGTGAGCGTACCGCCCACCTTGCTTTTAATTCTATAGCATCACGATGCTCAGAAGCTCTAATCTTTTGCATGACATCCCTTATCTCCTCGTCCAATTTTAGCTGGTGTTGATCTTTAGGATTGGCTGCAAAGAATAAGACTGTTATTTTTTCTGGCAATTTTGCTAAATCTATCATTAGGGGGCTCTCCTTCATCTCATTGTGTAAAAGTACTTGTGTTCTTAATGAGGAAGTAACAAAATTCTGATGCTTAGTTTCAAGTTGTCGTACTTTTTTTCTATCCGTTTCGTTTTTCTTTTCGTTTTGTTTCAATGCCTTATCTAATTTAACCTGCTCACTTTGCAAAGAATGTTGTTTACCACTTAATTTTTTTTGATATTCAGCTACCTTGTTCTGGGCAGAAGACAAATTTTTATTTAAAGTCACAAGGCGTGACATTTTTGTTTTCAGTGTAGTCCCTGTTTTACTTCTATTGATTTGAGAAGTTAAGTTTGAAATGTCTTTGTATATCTTAGCTTCTTTTTCTTTTTCTGAGCTAATTTTCTTCTGAAGATCCGCCACCTCTTTACCATATCTTTTTATCGCATTTTGATGTGAAGAAATTGTCATTTGATCTCCTCCAGATAATTCACATTCAACAAGTTTTGGTCTCTTATCATTATACCGGAAATAATGCCCATTAGTGAACTTATCAAAAACTATGTCCTGCAATACTTTTAGGCGAAATAACAAAAAGCCATGCCTTAAAAAATTAAGGCATGGCTTTTTTGTGCACCCAGGTAAATTGTTTTTGGGAGGACTTCTCGTTGTAAATCCGTATTTTCTGATTAGCCCTCATCTAAGGGTTTTGTTTATTTTAGGCTGATTCCATAGTTATCAGACGTCTACATACACGGGGATTGCTTCGATGTCTAAACTTGTCGAACGATTTTTTGCCCAAATCTCAAAATCTGCTACGACTTCTCCTATATTATATATGTCCGGGAAACGGTAGCGGAAATTCATACAGGAAGGAGGAAGAACATGAGTCACTTTTATTATAAAAGTAAACATCGTACTATCATTGTCAGCTACGATAAGAACGATCGAAAGGAATCTAGTAGTACAGAAACTTATAACCGAACAAAGCATGTAGCAATTGCTTTAACAATCATCTATAACCTATTTAAATTCAGCATTGGACTATAATGAGGATTACGAAAAGCATACAACGAGTAAAGATTGGAGTGATCGAGAGGTATCACAGACCAAAAGATCAGAAGGTCACGAGGTAAAATATATGACTTGAGAAAAACGCCCTCGAGCATTCAAACTCGCCGAGGGTAAAATAGAAAATATAACCTAAAGAACTACGAGACTCGCAGAGACCCACGGCCTAACGGTCGAGCAACTCGAGGCTTTCACATATTGGACGTATGCGAATCCGAGAGAGCCGGAGAAGATCATCGAGGATAATCGTCCGAGTCTCGAGATATGGACGTATGAGACGGATACAGAGCTCTCACAGAAGGCCGGAGAACTTATCGAGGAGTTACGTTTTAATATAGCGACTAGAGACGTCGAGACGGTCCGGAAATACATGGAAAAGGAAAAGCGAATACTCTCCGAGGGAAAGACGACAACAGAAACGAAAACAACGGCGGCGACCTTTTAAGGTTGGCCGTCTTTTTTTGCGTCTGGACGTCCTTCTCGAAAAAAATATAAAATAATTTTTACGTTTATAAATCGCTATATGACGGGGTTCACGACGTTAATTCGTAAATAAATACATAGAAATACTTGTTACGTTCTTGCGTAACGTTACGTTTATGCGTTACATTAATAAATGTCAGAGGGACACGGCAACAACGAACGCCCTCGGCTGGCAATCAAATGCCATGAGCTCGCAGATGGACAAGAAAAGCGAGTCACCTACTAACTACTCAAAACAATCTAAAGGAGATTGATTATAAATGAAAAACTTTAAAGAAATGACTTTTGCAGAACTAGCCGGGGAAAAATGACTTGAGCAAGAGGCCGCAAAAGGCGACCGCATGGCAGAGTACGATCTAAACGAGGTACTTTTCCAGATGCTAAAACGTAAAGAAGACGCCGGGAGGGTCGAAAGTAAAACGATCTCTTTCGGTAACAACGCAAGAGGAGAGGTCATCGTAGAGGGTGAGCTATTCACCGGGAAGTTAATCGGCAGCGAGGGCTGAGAGTTCGTGAGAAAGTTCGCAGAACTCACGCATCAGCAGCTTAACGAAGTGATCGAGAGAACTTATGTAAGCAAATACATACAAAACGGAATGAAAAAACGAGTTAAGGAGGCGGTATAAATGACTCTCGCTAGGCTTGTAATATTGCGAAAAGAGATCGCTCGCAAACTCCAAGCGAAAAAACGCAGCCTTCTAAGTTATTCGAAAGCTGCGAAATACTTTCGAGCAGGAGACATTCTCGGGGATGGAAAGTTAATTCTCGGAGTCTCCGAAACTACCGAACACATGATATTTAAAACGGTCGACGCAGCCGAAAGAATCCACGTAATAAAAAGCATGAAAACTAAAGAATTAACTTTTAAATAAAACGAGGCAGTAGCAACGAGAGGCCGTCGAAGTAATGCGGCTCTCTCCGGTCTACTCTCGAATGAGTAGCAGCCGAAAACTAAGCGAAACGGACGGGATATACCATGAAAACGATCGAGAAACTACTCAACGCATCCAACGATAAGAAGGCCGGAAAACTTTGAGTCGAAATTGAAGTGAATAAACCTTATTTCTATTACTTTTATACGAGGTCGTGAAAATGCGGATTTAAAACATTAATAAACAAGAAAATTATAGAAATTAAGGAATTTTCTGATACAATTACAATAGGATCGGTTCGCCCTCTGCCTGACACTTTTAAGAAAGGAGAGGGGTAACCTATGGAGATCCTCTGGTTTATCCTTGAGTCTTGGTCCACCCTGGTTGACACCCTCCAGCTCTTGCTCGACATTGGTGAGAAACTGGTCCTAGTAGTAACTTTGCTAGGAAAAAGGAACGTTCATTCAGATGATGGTCAAGACAATAGCAAGACAAAGCACGACCGCAAGATAAAGCAAGATAGCAAGAACTTGAAATAACAACTCACAGATAGGATATACGTGGATGTAACTTATTATACCCATTTGTGTGGAACTGACTCCGTACTACCAATGCGGATGATGTAAAGCACGAATGAGACCGTTTCCTTCGTAAGACCGTGACGAAACAGAGGGTAGGTAGAACAGTAACTAAACTGAACACTATCGGATACAAAGAAAAAAGCACCGGGAGTCCCGGTGCTTTTTTGTGTGGTTCCACGGTAATGAAACTCACACACGAACGAAGTTCCTCACGTTAATGATCTACCAAATCAAAAATCGTCCGACTTCGTTCTGAACGTTTTGCTGAATCTAGATCTTGATCTGTACTTCACATGGGACACTTCCCCTCTTTTAGCATCCGAAGGGCAACCGTCCCTTTCGGTGACCGTGACATCACCTAGAAGAACTTTGTTTATCCTGTCTTTAATTATATGGTAAAAAAATCAAGATTTAAACCTTTAAGTACGAAAATGGGCAAATATTTACATTGTGTCTTAAAGTGGTTCCTTAAAAATATGAGAGATCTCAACTAAACAAAGAAAAAAATTAGATTAATTATCAAATTATTAGTATCCGGGGATCTAACGGTTTTTTCTGCCCCTCTCTAATCGTTACTTAATTTACATAACGATGTAACAAAACGAGGTCACACGATCAATAAGGAGACAATTTGAGACGTTTCGTCGTAAAGTCTAAGGGATTCTTTCACAGAACATTTAAAACAGCTCACGCTGTCGATGAATCGTTTATACAAAGGGGCATCGAACTACATATGCAAAAAGGAGATTGCAGTAGCTCCGTCGAAATAATTACAATGGAACGAGGGAACGGCAACGAAACGATAAGTAACAACAACGTTTTACGGCTCCAGACGTAACGACGCCAACGAAACGAAAGAAATCGACAACTTTTTACGAACATAAACGAGGTAATGGCAACGAAACGAGTATAATAGACGACGTGAAACGAATATCGTCGAATCAGCAGCAACGGAACGAGAAGTACCGACGACGAAAAACGGCCGAAAGGTCACGCAAGTACTTATTTCATGCGAAAGGGGGCTACATCATGAACAATGATGAAAGACGAAATGACAGCCAAAACGGAAACCACGCCCGGAGGACCTACTCCTTAACGGAAATAGCGAAACATTTAGACAGACCTCCGACGACGGTCCGAACATGGAGGCAGCAGTATGCGGAATATCTCGAAAGTTCAGCCGTCGGAAATGGCCGTAACAAACGTTTTAAACAACAGGCTTTTCATTTATTCGAATTGATCGCAGAAATGAAGGACAGGAACGAGCCACACGAGCTCATACAAGAGGCATTAACGGAAAACGTCGATTCTATCATTCACGACGTAGGAGAGTATGAGGAGGAGAATCGTCCGGCCTTAATGAACGAGATTCTAAACGGGTACGCAAGCGTGTTAGGGGTTATGAAAGAACAGGACAAGAAACTCGACGATCAAAGCGAGCTCATAAGGCAGCAGGGCGAGAAGATCGAAGAACAAGCCGAAAAGATCGAGAAACTCCTCAAATATGCGGAAACTCAAGAACAACGACAGGACGAACAACAACGGCAGCAGGATAAAAAGATCGAAAAACTCCTCGATTATGCGGAACAAGAAGAAGAAGAACGAGAACAGCAACGGAGAGACGAAGAACAACGAAAAGCAGCAGCAGAGGTCGCAGCAAGCGAAGAAAATGCAGCAAGTACGGAGGGGGCGGACAACAACGCCGAGGACGACAAGACAGCCGGGTCCAACGACGAAAGACAACAACGTCCAGACGAGCAGCAGGTTCAGCCGGAAAAACCCGGCTTTTTTGCGAGGTTATTCGGAATAAAGTAACGGGGGAACGATCTCATGGAGGAGAGTAGTAAAGACGGAAGGGAACATAACGAAAAAGAGCAGCAAGAGAAAGAACGAATGGACAAGGCGGCTCAACTGTTCGCAGACGTACAAGATCGAGCATGGAAACGGATAGACGAAAGGGAGAAAGAACGAGAAAAAGAAAGGGGGTCCCAACAAGAGGACAACGGCAGAGAGTAACAGAGAAGGCCATGAGAGCTTACGAGAGATTTTCGAGGGTTTGTACGTCATGGTTACGTTATTGCGTCTCATGCGGAGGCTATGACGTTCTCACATACTCATTGACTCCGAGGTTATAGAAAGATAGAATAATAGACAATAGAAAAGGGCCTTCGGTGTTGACGCACCGAAAGCCCGGACGAGTGGGTTGCCGCAAACAACCGACTCATAAACTAACAAAATCAATATGTTATCTCTTATTATAGACGGGGCTCTCCGTATTTTCAAGGGATAACTATAACGTTTATGAGGTAAATAACGGAAAATTGCGGCGGCCTTCTCGGAGAATATTCGAGGAGGTTTTTTAATGGCCGGAATAGACTTGTTTTATTTACGAAATAAAGAAACGATCAAACAGAAGGCGGAAAGGTTCCGCAGCTTAGACGACTTTAACAAAAGGCTCCGGGAAATCTTTTATAAGTATGCCGACGATCTCACGAATAAGAAGTTAAAAGAGTTCGTTAAGTTCTTGAGTCAATACTCCGTGAAAGCTACGGGAGTCTCGTGGATGAAACCGGAGACGATGGCGAAACTGTTCGGCGTATCTATTGCGACAGTTCGGCGTTACTTATCGAAATTAAAAGAGCTCGGAATAATTGAACGGATACGACCGGAAAAGGGAACTCATTACATAACCGTTTTTACTCCGACAGGGAAGGCCGAAAAGGCAAGTGATAGAGAGAATGATAGACCGGAATTGATAGACCAAACAAACGCCGGAAACGCTTGCAATAGTAAGGACGAAGGCGATTTTAACCGAAAAGAAACCATGACTTTTAAAGCCGGGTATAAATCTATTGAATTAAAAGAACAACGTAAGGGGACGACGGTCCCGTCTATCATTCCGACTTACGTCGATAGTTCTTTCATAGAGTTCTTAAAACCTTTCGTAAAACCGGAGGAGATTACAACGCTATGGAGAAAAGCCGCACAAGCAGCGAGAGGACTAGAGTTATGCGAAAAGAACGAAGGGCCTCACGAATACATTGACGCTGTACTCGATGCAGCTAGGTCCACGGTCTACCAGTACAAACGAGGGAAGGTAGGAGGTTCGATCGTCGGGTACTTTTACGGCACAGTACGGAAAACTCTCGAGAAGGTTACGGAGAAAGCAATTATACGCAAAATGTTACTCGAATACGATTATTTAGGCAGCGAGTAGACGGCGAGAAGGAGCAGCAGCGTCGAAAGGTAGGGGAGGAGATCGCAGAAATAGCGACAGAGCTCCGACAGATCGTCGACGGGTTCCGTATGTAATCCGACGGAGTAACAGGCCCTACCACTCCCCCACTAATGCGATTCGACAAACAGAGCCGACGGAAAACGTTATGCTTTTACGTAATGCGACGTTAGGGTCCCGTGACTATTAAAACGGCTTAGAGACGCCATGAGGAGGGTTTACGTGTGGGACGAAATTGTCCCGGTGTAAACTCGAGTAATTACGCATGGGAATAAATTACAAACGGCTATGACGCTTGAGGCCGTAGGGTTCCGGAAGTCTTATACGTTATAAAGAACGATTGTATGTTATTACGTTTGTGTACGTTTAATAGGCCGTATGGGGTCACGTATTTACGAGGAGACAGGTACGGGAGAGAGTCCGTAAGGGTACGAGAAGTAATCGCAAAAGGTACGAGGAAGGTATGACGTCTATTTCAATCGCTGGCCTCGTCCGGCGGAAGGGGTTGCCGAAACTCATGGGGTCTATACATACTTAACGGTACCTATCAAACACCGGGCCATATGCGAACAAACAAGCCGACACCCTTATAGATCATTCGTATTTAACCCGGCTTATACATCGTCAAAACTACCCGGATATACTCGAGAACAGGCCGTACACTATCGAGAACACCCGGACATACTTAACGTTATAATACCCGACAGGGGTACAGTTAAACGCCGTCATACCTGGCTTTATACGCTATACCACTATGTAACAGTACGGGATTGTGTTACATACGTATAGGCACATACACGGCAGGACAGGCCGCAGCATTACGGGATACACCGCACCACAACAGGGCTCGAGGGGCTCACACGTTAGGCCGTAACCGTCACATAATACGAGGGTACTACCGAGGGGTATAGGCAGGGACGCAAGAGGTACGATAGTTTGAATTGTCTATGCGTTTATTGTTCGGGTATCCTCGAGTTATTCGCAAACAGGGAGAAGAAGTAGAAGGAGAACAACAACAACGACAAGGACGAAAGACAAACGAAAGCAGCAGCGTTAATTAAAACGATCTCCTTTTCTTTTACTTAACTATCGACAACTCGAAACGATCTCCTTTTCTTTCGTTCAACTATCGACAACTCGAAACGATCTCCTTTTCTTTCGTTCAACTATCAACAACTCGAAACGATCTCATTAAGTTATTGCGTTTACTCCAGATCGGAACAAGGACGAAAGACAAACGAAAGACAACAACGACAACGATCGAAGTCCTCTCCGTCTTTCTCAACTCATTCGCATTGGATTCGAAGGGTAAAGGACCGAAGTCGAGAGAAACGTCTCTAATAAGCTCTCTATCGGTTTCTATTGCGGCGGCCAACGACGAACAGTCCAACGAAAAACTCAGAACGAAAACTCAAAAGCGAAAACACGCAATTCCCCACGGGCCGGGGCGTCGGGCGTCTACATCTGCGGTCTACCGATTATATTTTATATCTCAAACCCGGAGGGTCTTACGAAAGACCAAAGTCGATATATAATCGACAACTATCCGGCAACCTCCGAAAAAATTTATATATCGTTTTTATCCTCGAGGGGTCAGGCGAAAGGAATCTCTCGTAAGTCTACGCAAATATATCGACGTCTTAACGTCTCTAGTCGTTCGTTAATTCGTTCGTCTATCGCATTAACTTCGTACAATTAACCGAGTACGTCGGAAAGAGTTATAACGTTATAACAGAGCGAAAGCGATGTTAATTATTAAGGTATTGAGTTAAATCTCTAGGACTCGCCGGCCGGCTCACCTTGTAACGTCACTTCTATTTTATAACTATGGATATACTTGATGCGATAAAGTACGAGCGAGAGCGAGATACACGTAGGACCGTAGGGACAAGAAGAAGACAGAGCATTCGAGAAAACCTCGATAAACACCGTCATGACGGGGATAACGGTCATTTTCAAAGCGGTCAAAAACAGGGTAGAGTTTGCCTCTAAACGGTCAAAAACCGGGCAATGTTTACGGCTGTTTACATAAGGCATTGAGATACAACCCGGCCATTTTACGAAAAACCATGTACCCTTTTAGCCTCTTATCGTGCTTACTTACGTACGGCGGAATCGAATACCGCAAAGTAAAAACGAGGAGGAGTCGGCAGCATGAGCGAAAATCATAAACTATACGTAATATCAGACGGAGAGACAGGGGAGAAAATCGGCGTTACGGATACGGTCATAACTGGAGAACAACTCGAGGAAATGAACAGGAAACGAAAAGAGGGGTACACGACGTATTTAGCTCGAAAAGAATACTACGATAAGGACCGGAGAAAATTCGTTACCAATTTCATGGATTCAATCGAGGAGTTATCGAGTCAGTTAAGTCTAGTCGATGCGGGTTATCTCATGAAGTTATTACCATACACACAGGAGGACGGAAAGCTAAGAGATAACGGCGTCAATCTTAATCAAATGAAGATCGGGAAGATCGTAAAGAGATCAGAAAGACCTGTACGTTCCGCACTTAAACGGCTCGAAGAATCCGGCGTATTACTTTCCACGAATGAAAAACCAAAAACCTATGCGATCAATCCGAAGTACCACCTAGTCGGAAAGCTCGGAGGGAGAAAAAAAGAACGGTTTATTAAACTGTTCAAATCGAAAGCGAAAGAACTACTCGACCGACTTACATTAAGTGAGGCCGGATGCGTTTATAAAATCCTACCGTACTTCCATTATGAAACATTCATTTTATGCGGAAACCCTAACGAGGAGAATCCGGAACTTTACGAGGAGTTATCGCAAAGAGATCTCGTGAGAAAGTTAAACCATAACGAAAATGAGTTAGTAAAAATAATCTCGAAACTACGATCGAAAGGTATTTTACTAAAAACTGAATCGAGTTATATAACGAGTCACTACGTTCACCCGGATTTAATGTACCGAAAATCCTACGAAAGTAACCACACGCAAGAGGTCCGGAATATGTTCGAACGTAACGAGATACGTCGCCAAGCTCGAGCAAAGAAACGGGCAGCAGGTAAAAAAACGGAGGGGAGTCGATAATATGGGAGAAGACCAACAACGACAACCAACGGACCAAGAAGTCAAGGAGATCGAGCGTTACTTAAACG
>NC_017670.1 GCF_000284515.1 Halobacillus halophilus DSM 2266
GGATGATCGGGGTTCAAGAAAGGAGTATTAATACTATTTATGCACTGTAATCATAGCACTCAAACCTTGAATGAATCAACTGGTGAAATATTGGTTGATCAAACACAATCAGGTAAAGAAAGAGATTGGAAGGGTAAAAAGGAACGGTCACAACTTACAGCTGAACATTTTGATCTGGCGGGACTCACGAGTAAAGCTGAACGAATGAATGAGTGTGCGGATACATTGGTGTTTAAAAAGACACCTGAAGCGTTGAAACTATACCAATCATGGTTCTGTAAAGTGAGGTTGTGTCCAATGTGCAACTGGAGAAGATCATTAAAAATTGCTTATCATAATAAAAAGATCGTAGAGACGGTAAATGAGCGTCAAAAGGTCCGTTGGCTATTCTTAACCCTTACCGTTAAGAATACAGACTCTGAGAGCCTTTCTGAGACGATTTCAGACATGTTCAAGGGTTTCAATAGGCTTTCTAAGTATAAAGCCTTTAAAACGTCTATAAAGGGCTTTTTTAGAGCCTTGGAAGTCACAAGGGATAGAGATGAGTACATTACAAAGAAAAGGTATGATAATAATCCAGCATATTATAAGCGCAAAGGATTAGAGATTGGGTCTGAAAATCCGAACTACGGTACATATCATCCTCATTTTCATGTTTTGCTATGTGTACCTACAAGTTACTTCAAAAAGAAAAATTACTACATAACACAAGATGAGTGGACAACCTTATGGAAACGCGCAATGAAGCTTGATTATTCCCCTGTAGTAAACGTGAAGAAAGTTAAACCAAAGGAAAACTTAGAAGACGTTAAAACTTATGAAGATGACTTTAAGAGGGCGATCAAGGAACAAAATGCTGTTTTAGAAGTGTCGAAGTATCCTGTAAAAGATACAGATGTCATCAAAGGAAGTGAGGTCACAGATGAAAATATTGAAACTGTAAAAGCGTTAGATGCTGCTTTATCTTATAAGCGTCTTATTGGTTATGGCGGATTACTTAAAGAGATCCATAAGGAGCTTAATTTGGGAGATGCGGAAGATGGGGATCTAATTAATATTTCTGAGGAAGATGAAGTAGCCAATGGTGTTTTTGAGGTAGTCGCAAAATGGCATCCTGGTATGAAAAATTATGTAGTGTACTGAAATAAGATTAAAAGAGTCATGCCGAATTTGGTTATGGCTTTTTTTAAAGGGCTTTTATTAGAATTTGAAGAATATATCAGTTGAGGTGAGCGACATGACAACTGATACAAAAGAGTTGAAATATGAGCCTTCAGATATGGCACTTATGCTTGAGATAAAAGAATCTACGTTACGAAAATATAGTC
Organism: Halobacillus halophilus DSM 2266; assembly: GCF_000284515.1. Classification (GTDB taxonomy): domain Bacteria; phylum Bacillota; class Bacilli; order Bacillales; family Halobacillaceae; genus Halobacillus; species Halobacillus halophilus. Next base: position 1,329 of record NC_017670.1, read on the forward strand.
TTCTTTTGGAGAAAGAGGGTTACACATTCCATAAAGGATCAGTTGGACGAAGATGGTATAGCGATAGTGATTTAATGGTGTTGCGCCGATTTATGGAGTTAAAAAACGGTGACATGTCACTCGAAACTGCTTGTCATGCAGTTGTAGCTTGGGCAAAAGGTAGAAATATCGCACCTTCTGTTATGGAAAATGCTAATGATTTGCGTGATAGCGAGCGTTATCTTTTAGATAAATTAGAAAAGCAAAATGAGTTAATTCAAGAATTATTTGCTCGCTTAGATCGACAGGAAGAATTTTTTAAGCAACGTGATGAATGGTTAATTGAAAAGTTAAAAGAGCAGAATGAAAAACCAAAATTACAACTGGAATCCGAAACTAATTCAGAGCAAAAACCGAAGCCGACTTTTCTAAGTAAACTTTTTGGTCATAGATAATTTTAAAAAAGCCCCTCAACCCTTTTATGAGTTCGGGAGGCTTTTTTTTATTGCTCCGATTTTTTGGTTTTCCCCGAAGGGTTATTCAGCTATGCTGAACGTCAAAATTTCATCGAGAGCAGCGAGAAAAAATTACCCATTAAAACCACGAAAAAAATCGTGGGGGTAAATGGGCACTGTGTGGTTTTTTAGGATAAAGAATTAATGCTAATTTGCTATAAATGTGCGAAAAAGATTTTTCGTTCGTTAAATAAAGTAGAGTCGCAAAGAAATACTTCTTCATGCGTATTAGGAAGTAAGGGGGAGATAATCATTATCCAGAATGGAGAAAGGTTCGTTTAGAATTCTTTTATGATATACGTAAGCAGGTTGTGAGGATCTGATCTCCGTTATAAATTTTTTAAATTGGCTATTTACTTTCTTCTGCCTAATGGTTTAGATGGTTTTGAATCAAATGGGAGAGGAGTGAGTTTCTATTTTTTTGCTTTATTTATAATTGACCCACCTTGTTTGTGGCAAAGAAACATAATGGAGTGCCTATAACATAACAAGATACTTTTTCGTGATAGAACATGGTGTTGGGTATGCCTATAGTTAAGTTAAGGGGGTTTTTATGGTTTTAGATCAGTTTTTAAGAGTGTCGGTCTTATTCTAGTCAAGACGTGTTTGAAAGTGGGATAATATTTTGAGGGGGTGGACGAGCTATGAAAGCAAAGATACTTATTGAATTTGAAGTGAGAAAAGAGGATGTTCAGCATGCTTTTGGCTGGGCTGTTCTTGGGGCAGAAGTCATTCGCTTTTTTTTGGGATAACGTAAAAAGAGAGGCGTTGACGCACCTCCCTTTTTACTCACTTTTTTTCTCACAAAAAAGTAGCCCCCTATTCCGTGCAAAGAAAGGGAAAGGGCTACTTTTTATTTTATCACAATCTGAATGAGTGTTTATGACGCAGAAAAAAACGTCCCTTGTTGCGGGTGGGAATCCCTCAAGTAAACTAACAAAGGTTGCCCCGCCCAGGGCGAATTTCCCGGGGTGGGGTTGCCTTTGGGAGTTTGAGGGATGCCGGCCACCCTAGCAACAAGGAAACGGATTTTTTTGAGTAATAAAAAGCGAATGGAGCAGATAAGGTATTTTTATTGTTTAAACTGTGTTAGAGATTGTAGATCAGATGTTTTGGTTCTGAAATTTGTTTTTTGGTGTTGTTTAGTATTAACTCTCGTAATAGCGAAGAGTTTAAAGTTCTTTTGGATTATATGTTAGGTCATATCTCTAAAGAGGAATTTGATTCTTTTATGGAAAAATTCTTAGAAGAAGATGATAAATTAGATGATTAAAAAACTCCTATTTTTAGGGGTTTTTTAACGTTCTTGAAACGGGTTTTCTCTTATCTTGATACATATAGAAACAATGAGATTCTTAATTTTAGCCTTTCAGCCTTGATTTGATAGGGTTTTAGCTAAAAAATCATGGTGGATAGAAAAAAGCCCCTGTGTTATGGTTATGTTGTCGAGACAAAACCAATAAAACATAGGGGCTTTTGCACCCTTCTGAACCTGATGATCATTGGC